>NZ_CP073067.1 GCF_018314255.1 Lentilactobacillus buchneri | reverse complement strand
GTTTCCCGTTCATCTATGGTAATATGCTTGTAGTGATCCATGGCTAAATTCCTTTCATGATTGTTTTCGCAAACATCATTTTACAGAAATTTGGCCATGGGCCATTCTTTATTTAATTAGTGTTGCACTTAAAGTGTAAATTCAAGGTCTAAAAATTTACATCTCCTTGTTATGTTAAGAGTGTCATCAAAGAACATGATAGGGATGACAAATCCAACTTACGAGGGGTATTTTTATGTTAACAGTCAAACATCAAGCCATTATGGCAGCGGCCCTACTCATCATTAGTGGCGGCTTGCTTGCTCAATCACAGCCCGCCAATGCGGCATCTTCGCAAAACACGGCTTACGGCTCAGCCACAACCAAGGTGTCACCATTTAAAATTATTGTTAAAAAGGAAGTCCATTCTTTTAAAACTACCGATTTCACCGCAGAAAACCTTACCGGAATTAATCATCCATCTAAACAATTAGTGGTTACCGGCACCCAAAAATCCAGTACGGACGCTCTGCGATATCAGCTTGACGATGGTACCTTCATCACTTCTGATCCAGACTATGTGACTCGGCAGTTTTATGCCTCCCTACCCAAATCAAAACGGATCATCGTCACCGATACCATTGGGATAAATAGTTACCAATCACCAACCCTTAAAAATAAGATGAACCATTTTCAATTTCATCAGTCACTTAAGGTCAGCAAGATCAAGAAGTTTAACAACGGCAACATTGCGTATCGACTTGCATCCGGTGGTTATGTCACCGCCAGCAAACTATTTGTGAAGGCAATGTAGCTACTAAATTTTCCTCAATAAAACAATCTAGGATTATTCTCAAGAAAGCATGGGCAGAAAAGCAACTTCCAGCGTAATCGCCTTTCACCCCAATCTTAATAAATAAAGGATCAGTTATCGGCAATCGACCGTGACTGATCCTTTTTTGACCCGCTAATCCTTATAGCTTACATTTTAGAAGCTGTCCAAGATCTATGATTTTTGATATACTTCTATGTAAAAAGCGAGTTTAAGCTATGAAAAATTATCCCAGCAATATTACTCGGCAACAATTTGAATTAATTCGACCAGCTTTAGAAAATTTTCGTAAGCGAACTAAGCCTCGAAAATATGACCTCTACGAGGTCTTCTGTGCGGTCCTGTATGTCTTGAAAACCGGTTGCCAATGGCGTCAAGTCCCCGGTGATTTCCCAGAATGGCGGTCAGTTTACAACTATTACAAAATTTGGTCAACTAAAGCTGAGCCTACGGCTGATTCTTTATTGGAACAAGTTTTAAAAAAATTGTCATTGCTCGGCGAACTTACCAAGGACGTTCAGCTTTAACTTCCTTTATTATCGTTGACGCTCAGAGCGTCAAAAACACCGCTACTGCTGAAAACAAAGGTTACGACGCTGGTAAGAAGCTGTCCAAGATCTATGATTTTTGATATACTTCTATGTAAAAAGCGAGTTTAAGCTATGAAAAATTATCCCAGCAATATTACTCGGCAACAATTTGAATTAATTCGACCAGCTTTAGAAAATTTTCGTAAGCGAACTAAGCCTCGAAAATATGACCTCTACGAGGTCTTCTGTGCGGTCCTATATGTCTTGAAAACCGGTTGCCAATGGCGTCAAGTCCCCGGTGATTTCCCAGAATGGCGGTCAGTTTACAACTATTACAAAATTTGGTCAACTAAAGCTGAGCCTACGGCTGATTCTTTATTGGAACAAGTTTTAAAAAAATTGTCATTGCTCGGCGAACTTACCAAGGACGTTCAGCTTTAACTTCCTTTATTATCGTTGACGCTCAGAGCGTCAAAAACACCGCTACTGCTGAAAACAAAGGTTACGACGCTGGTAAGAAAATCTCGGGGATTAAGCGCCATCTGGCAGTTGACATCAATGGCTTTCCGCAGGCCATTCACATGACGCGAGCGAACGTCTCTGATCGAGACGGGGCCAGTGCCATGATCGCTTTACATGCCATGCATTTACGCCAGGTTCAAAATGTCTTAGTTGATGGTGGTTATTCAGGCGTTAATTTTCAGCTCGATGTAGCCAGTAATTTAAACGCAACCGTGCAGGTTGCGAAGCGCAATGAGTTGCATCGATTCGAAGTCATGCCCCAACGCTGGGTAGTCGAACGATCTTTTAGTTGGCTAGAGAATTGTCGGCGACTTTGGAAAAATTGTGAGCGTCAATTAACCACCAGTCTGCAAATGGTCGTTTTAGCGTTTTTAGCACTATTACTTAAGAGATTTTAGACAGCTTCTAAGAAAATCTCGGGGATTAAGCGCCATCTGGCAGTTGATATCAATGGCTTTCCGCAGGCCATTCACATGACGCGAGCGAACGTCTCTGATCGAGACGGGGCCAGTGCCATGATCGCTTTACATGCCATGCATTTACGCCAGGTTCAAAATGTCTTAGTTGATGGTGGTTATTCAGGCGTTAATTTTCAGCTCGATGTAGCCAGTAATTTAAACGCAACCGTGCAGGTTGCGAAGCGCAATGAGTTGCATCGATTCGAAGTCATGCCCCAACGTTGGGTAGTCGAACGATCTTTTAGTTGGCTAGAGAATTGTCGGCGACTTTGGAAAAATTGTGAGCGTCAATTAACCACCAGTCTGCAAATGGTCGTTTTAGCGTTTTTAGCACTATTACTTAAGAGATTTTAGACAGCTTCTTACTGATTCTTTAATTTTATATTTGGTTAAAGAGCTAGGCTGCATGTATAATGGATTAAGCAGGAAGTTTTAAGGGCGGTGGCTGTCTTTTCCCTTGCGAGGTGAGGCCCATGGGAACATGGAATAATCTTCAGGAAGGTTTCACAGTCAATGAGCGTCTTCCAGACACTCTCGTTGATGTTGCTGTTTGGCACGTTTTTAATCGCGCTACTCAGCTATATCGACAAGCACCACAAATAAAAAAGCCGCCCTGTGTAACTTTGGCAGGTTACAGGACGACTAGTATCTAGTCTAATGTTAATGCCACCGCCTTTGAAGCGGCTTGCGCGGGAAGCCCTGTTCTGGCGGGGCTTCTTTTTTCTATTTACATTATAGCATGCCCTTTAAAAACTGGCTAACGTTTTAGACTTTGATCAAGTTCGGATTCGGGTTGTTTGATCTCCGGATTCTGTTCAGCAAATGCTTGTAGCTGTTTTTGAGTTCGATCACTAATTTCTTGGTGCACATCGTTTAACTGGTTTTTAAATTGCGCTTTCTGTTGTGGACTAGTTGCCTGTTGAATTTGTTGTTGCAAGCCTTGATAGGACTTATTAAGATCATGGGCTGATAGCTTTTTTAGATTATGCTCAGGCTCTTTTTGGGCTTCTTGTAAGCCTAATTGTTTGGTTAAGCCATCGCTAAGCTCAATCACTTTGTTGCTCACTTGCTGGATCTCACTTAAAGCACTATGGATCACGGCTTTATCTTTGGCCCAGGTGGCCACGTAACCGAGTGAGTAGTTGCTGGTATCAACGCCAATATTTTGCATGGCAACATACGCGATCGCTTCGGCTTGGGTTTCCTGATAGGCTTGTGGCCGATCTTTAAAGGCTGATTTTAATCCGTGTAGCTGGCTATGCGCATATTCATGATATAACGTCTTCAATTTTAGAGCATTATCGGGCTCATCGCCACCAATGACGATTTCATTAGTGCTGGGTTGAAAATACCCCTTAGCCCCATTTAGCGTCGCTAAAGGCACTTCACTGACTTTAAGGTCGGTTTGCTGGTTTAAATAATCTTTGAACGCGTTATATAAGCTTGTCACATTCTGATGATCGGCCAAATTTTCTTTGACAAAGTCTTTAGCACTTAACACTGGTTCACCGCTAGTTTGTGCCACATCAAAGACGGGTAGATAGCGATAACCGACAATGGCGCGCTCATCGGTGGTATCAAGATGCTTCTGCTCGGCTGGTGTTAGCTTCTTAATGATCGGAGCCGCAATCCGAATCGCTTTTGCGCCCCGGTTGACGGTGCGGTTAAAAGCCTTCTGCCATTGCTTAAAACCGGCGACTTGAGTGGCTTGAGGATTTTGCGCATAAATTAAATCAATGTTTCTGGCGCTATAACGATGAAATTTAGCCAGGGTATTGAGATACTTTTTAAATTGGTCACTATCAGTTAATTTTAGGATTTGCTGTTCAGCCTGGGCGACTAATTGTGCTTTCCAAGCCTTAACATCTGCTTTATTTGGCATAAGTTACCCCTCCTCATCTTCAAAAATATCATTCAATGTTGGCAATGATCTTATTTGAATCGGGGTCGTGCCATAAAGGGCAACGTAACCGTCAGACAATTTTTGCCAGGCTACTTGATAATAAGCGCCGTTACCAGTGCTAAAACTGCTAATTCGTTGTTCATTTTATGATCTCCTTTGCTTTGTTAATCTCACCCGTTGTTCAGGTTTACTTTTGGGATTGTAAAAGTGAACCTAAATGACGAGTTAACCAACCGGAACGTAGTGTAGGGCGGTAGGCAGGTTCTAATCAAAATCAAAACTTAATTTATGGCCGTCAAGCTTTAACTTGGCAGCAAACGACTTTCCTTTTTTGCTCTTGAAACCCTTTAATTTGCTGGTTTCCCCCTTGGTGACCAGCGCTTTAATTGCGGTCTTACCAAGCGTCTTGCTACTCCATTTCTTGGGTAAGGTAAAGTCTTCGCCCTGCTTAGGCTTCACAAGGTAAAACTTCTGTTTATTTAAAACGGTCGCTTGCGGTGTTTCTAAGAAGACCTCGGCGGACTTTTGTGCTTGCTGTTGGTGATTGATTTGTTGCTTAATGGTTGGACTGCCAGTCAATTGCGCGGGGACATCAGCAATCAATTTCGCGACAAACTTCTTAATTTGGCTCAAAAAGTTATCCTGAGTGCGTTCTTCGGTACTGATTTGCTGTAACGCTTGCTCCCATTTAGCTGTCATTTCTGGACTAGTTAACAAGGGTTCGAGTTCAACCGCTTTACATAAAGTAATCCCCGCTTCACTGACGTGGAGCTTGTTCTTTTCAGTAACTAAATAGCCGCGCTTCTTTAACACTTCCAGCACATTGGCCCGGGTTGCACTCGTTCCAATGCCTTGCACATCTTTAAGAATCGCTTGGGCTTCTTCATCATCAAGTGTTTTGCCGGCCGTCTTCATTGCCGTAATTAAGGTACCTTCGGTAAAGGGCACCGGTGGTGTCGTTTCTTTTTGCGGTGTTTGCAGATTCGCTTGAACTTGGTCGCCTTGGTGAACGATCGGTAAGGTGGCTGCCTCTTGCTGGTCGGTTTTGTGATCATCAAATAAAGCTTGCCAACCTTGCTTAGTTGGGACCTTACCGGTTGCTTTAAAATTGGCGTCACCAACTTGGGTGATAATGGTGGTTTCTTCGTACTCGTACGGATCAGCAAACATCGCTAACGTCGTTCTTAAAACCAAGTCATAGACTTGTTGCTGTAATTTAGGTAAGGCAGCTAATTGATCTTTCGTCGGCACGACTTTAGTCATGATAATGGCATAGTGTTCTTCAACCTTTTTCCCATTAACATAGCGTTTATTCGGGGTGGTATTGGTTAAAGCGACTGGCTTAGAGACTAACCCCAGATACTTCGTCAGATTAGCCACTAAATAATCAAATTCTTCATCAGTGATGTAGGCACAATCCGTTCGGGGATAACTAAGGAACTTGGCTTCGTATAAACTCTGAATGGCCGCTAAGGTTTGACTGGCGCTGGCGTGATAACGTTTATTCATGGCACTTTGCAGACTGGATAGCGAGAATAGTTGGGGACTAGCACGCTTCTTGCCTTGCTTTTGGACGTTCTTGATTAAACCGGCCTGTGAGCTTTTCTGAACGTGTTTAGCTTGCATGAATGTCATTAGCCCTGTTTTGTCTTTAAATCGCTGATAGGGGTCTAATTTTGCCACGAATTTTTGCTGATTAGCAAGAATTTCAGCATTTAGTTCAAAATAGGGTTCCGGCTTAAAGTTTTTGATTGCCTGGTCTCTTTGATAGACCATACACAAGGCTGGCAGCTATAGGTAACTAATCGAGCACGCTCTACGTACCAAATTTTTATCAGTATAAAATACATTATGGGCTACCATTCATACCAATTAACCAGTCGCTAATTTTGTGATTACAAGTGCATGCCCCCATCTTCATGCCGGTTTCGAGTTTGATGTTGCCGCTGCTTTTTCGTCATTGCCCACTCAGTCTCCTTTAGTCCACGTAGTTGCTGCTTTCTTAGATAGTCCGTGTTCTTCGCATATAAAATGGTTATTAAGGCTTCGTCCAAAATATTAGTCAGGTAGTTTTTCGGGCTAGTTGGGTAATAATTAATGGCCTGATAGTCCTTAACTTGAGCTTGCTTATATTGATCAAACCGTGTTGTCTGTTGTTTCAAACGGGCTTGCACCATTTCAATTTGTTGGTGATCCAACTTAGGATCTTGGCCACATTCGCCGATAAACAGTTGCCGGGTGCCATCATGTTTTAAGACCCGTTGCAGTCGATGATCCTGAATATCTTTTAATTCCATTTTACCTAACAGGTAATTCAAACCGGCTTGGTGTTGCTGACTAGTAAAGACTACCGTTGGCTGCTGTTGTAATTGACTAAGATCATCGGCGCTTAATGGCTTTAATTCTGGGTCATAGTAAACCACGGCGGTATAGATTTGTTCCTTATCAATCGTCTCTAGCTTATCTAGGTCACTGTCCGGAAAAGCAGTCGTTAGAATGCTGTTGTATTGGGTTTGCACCACGGCTTTAACTTCCCGCATGACCCGTAAATTTTTCACCGCTTTAGAAATGAATTCGAGTTCGCTTGGTTGATAAGCGGCTAGTATGCCCCGATCAGTATGCTTCAAATCGTCTAACTGGTGACCATGTTTGGCTAGGACCGTGGTTAATTGCTTCTCAATTGTTTGGGCCTGCTGATTAACTAACTGCCAGCTGGTATATGGCCGCTTGGTAAACGTCAATAATTGCTGGGTTAATAAGTCACTTCGAATATCCGCTAACCGTTCTGCCAATTTGCTACCCTTAAAAATCGTTTGTTCACTATTAGTTTCTTTAATCAGTTCCCGTCGTTCAGCTGCGGTTGTCTGTTCAAAATTAAGTTCCGGATAAAGCTTTTTCGTTGCTCGTTCCACCACTTTATTTAACAACTGGTTAGCTTGTGCTAGTGATGTCGTTTGCTGGTCAATAGTCAGCAGTTGCTTGGTTACATCTTCACCAATGGCATGTTTGATTAATAAGCTGTTTTTCCAATTAAACAGCATGCGCTGTTTATCATCTAAATGTTCTAAATCGACATAGGCTTTCAATTGCTGACTTAGATGACTAATTGTGTGTTTTTCAGAGAATGATAGCTCGTCAGTTAAAGCGTCAAAGTGTTCATGATTTCTAATCTTTTCGTCAAGATTGTGATATTTAGCTTGGGCGCTTCTTTGTGCGCTAACTTGTTGATTAAACGCTTTTCTATTTTGTCTCTGACTATTAATCCCTTCATGTTGGGTAGGTGTCTCTTGAATTCCTTGATCGACAAATGATTTTTCGCTAATTCGATCGGGAATATTTTTTTGTGCCAAAGACTGATTAACACTTGTTGCCCAATTATGCCGCCACTCATTAATTTTTTCCTTTTTATCCCAATCAACTAACCAAATTTTTCTTTGTTTTGGGAACCCACTTTTAGTTAGAAGTTGCTTGCCATTTTCATCTTTAATGTATTGAGTTTTTGCCTTTAATCCCCAAGTACCATCGATGTTAAATGGACGATTAGTTAACATTACATGTGCATGTGGATTGTCTGGGTGATCACGATGAATTGCTACGTCAGCTACCATACCTTGATCGACAAAATTTTCTTGCACATATTTTGTCAGTAATTCTTTCTGTTCGGATTCACTTAATTCTACCGGTAAAGCTACGTTAAATTCTTTTGCATACCGTGAGTTTGATTTACGATCTTTCTTTTCAACTTCATTCCATAATTTTTCTCGATCACTGGCCCATTCTGGTGCATTTTTGGGGGTTAAAATAAAGCTTTCTGGAATTACCGATCGGGCATAGAAATATCGGCGACCTTCTTTATCATCAAATAATTTTTCACCACTTCGATAAGCCGCACTGGCAATCGCACTTCGTCCTTTTCCAGCACTAATATTACTAAAACTCATATGAAATATTGCCATGTTAGTCACCTCTTTACTTTGATTCTATGGGCTTGACTTTGTTGTCGCCATCGGCGACTTCTAATACAGGATTTTGGGGTTAGCACAACATAGAATTCATTCTATGTGTAAGTGCGCATTAACCTCGTTTCACTCGGCCTGCTGATTCCCCTAAATTTACTTCTAGTGTATGCCTTCCGCTTCGCTATTTCAACTTCTATCCTTTGACTTAACGTTCTCTGTATAATATAGTGTCGGTGATTATTTTTAATACGATTGGAGGGATCATTATGTCTCAAAGTAACTTAGAAAAACAAGAAGCCAAATTAAAACAGCTTAATCAAAAGATTAAAGCTGAAAAAAATAAAATTGAACAAAATCTCGGTAAGCAAATCATTAGATCAGCCAATTTGGATTATGGGACACTTACCACTCCACAGATTAAAATGATTGCTAAAAAAGTTGCCGCCTTTTTAAATCAAGCTCAAAATAACCGATAATAGTTAGGTGGTAATGACTATGCCTAATCAATATGAAAAACTAGTTGAGCAACAAGCGCGTTTAAAACAAAAAATTGAGCGAGAAGATTTTAAATTACGGCAATCTAAATACTACGTAAATCGGCAAGCCCGCAAAGCCCGTTCTCGCCGATTAATTCAAAAAGGGGCTTTGCTCGAAAAATACTTTCAAGCTGATAATCTCACGGTTGAACAAACCGAAGAACTTTTAAAAATATTTGCTGACTATGTTAACGCCCATAAACCGGATAAATAAAAAAACGATCAACCTAATAACTAGGCCGATCGTTTTTATTTTCTGGATCATTTTTGGGCTTGATTTCTGGGTTCTGATCCGCAAAATCTTTTAACTGTTTTTGAATTCTTTTACTAGTTTTATCTTTAACTGATTTAAGTGCTAAGTTTGCTCTAATTTGTAATCGTTGAATGCCATTGTCATATGTCCACCGTTTAATTTTAGCCATGTCATTAGTTCGATAATAATTGGCAATTAGTTCGTTCCATTGATCCCACTTATCTAACGGCACATTGATTAAGCCTGCACCACCGTCAATCATAATTTTATTAGCCTTGAATTGTCAAATTAAGTGCAACACTACATTAAAGAATATTTCATAAGGCGTTTTCCATCCGAGACATTTACGGGGACGATTATTCATTTGTTCTGCATATGCTTGTATCCGGCGGTCAGTAATTGAATCAAGGTCAGTTCCTTTTGGCAAATATTCGCGAAGCAAGCCGTTAGTATTTTCGTTAGTTCCTCGTTGCCAAGGAGAGTGAGGATCGGGAAAGTAGAAGGGCGTACCAAACTTATCAGTTAAACATTGAACTTTGGCAAACTCTTTACCCCTATCCGGGGTAATCGTTAACGATCTACCAGGCCATAGCTTCATTAAGTCGCTCAAAGTATCCGTGACTGCTTCTGAAGTTCTTTTAGCAGCTTTACCAATAAGCAGGTAACGAGATTTTCGATCAACCAATGTAACGACACAAGCCTTTCCGCTTTTGCCTAACACGGTATCACCTTCCCAGTGACCAATTTCTACACGGTTGTCAGCTTCTCGCGGACGATCATGAATCTTGTTGGGGATTGGAATCTTGCCTCGCTTTTCTTGATAAGCTTTATTGTGGCGAGACTTGCCGTGATGCCTTAGATGGCGCACGGCACTAGAGCTGCCAGATTTAAACAAATTATCAAATAAGCCATTGAAAATCCCACGGTAAATAGTCGTGGTACTGATCTGCACCGGATACTTTTCGACTGCCAAGCGATTCGATATTTCCTCCGGAGACCAAAGGTCTTCGCAGAAGTGTTCTCTCACCACTTCAACCACCTGAGGATTACTCAAAAGAGAGACTCTGCCACAGTTGCCTTTGCGCTGTTTGTACTTCTCCTGAGCCTTCGAAGGTGAATAGGATTTACCAGTAGAATTACGGCTTAATTCTCGAGAAATGGTTGAGTAACTTTTCTTGATATGGCTGGCAATCTCACGAAGTGAGTTTCCATGATTCCTCATTAAAAAGATAGTTTCCCGTTCATCTATGGTAATATGCTTGTAGTGGTCCATGGCTGAATTCCTTTCATGATTGTTTTCGCAAACATCATTTTACAGAAATTTGGCCATGGGCCATTCTTTATTTAATTAGTGTTGCACTTAAAGTGTAAATTCAAGGCACTTAAAGTCGCCGTCCTTTTGTTCCCGTCCCAAAAGATTTGTTGGCGCATATTATGATACATGACAGTCAATGCTTTATCAGTAATCGTCGTTCGTGGATCAGCCAAGATTTTTTGTAAAAAGGATTGTTCTTGTTTTTCGTTAATTAAAGGTGGTTCAAAAAAGTCTTCACTACCTAATGGATGTAAGCTGATTCCTGAGACAACTTTTAGAAGCTGTCTAAAATCTCTTAAGTAATAGTGCTAAAAACGCTAAAACGACCATTTGCAGACTGGTGGTTAATTGACGCTCACAATTTTTCCAAAGTCGCCGACAATTCTCTAGCCAACTAAAAGATCGTTCGACTACCCAACGTTGGGGCATGACTTCGAATCGATGCAACTCATTGCGCTTCGCAACCTGCACGGTTGCGTTTAAATTACTGGCTACATCGAGCTGAAAATTAACGCCTGAATAACCACCATCAACTAAGACATTTTGAACCTGGCGTAAATGCATGGCATGTAAAGCGATCATGGCACTGGCCCCGTCTCGATCAGAGACGTTCGCTCGCGTCATGTGAATGGCCTGCGGAAAGCCATTGATGTCAACTGCCAGATGGCGCTTAATCCCCGAGATTTTCTTACCAGCGTCGTAACCTTTGTTTTCAGCAGTAGCGGTGTTTTTGACGCTCTGAGCGTCAACGATAATAAAGGAAGTTAAAGCTGAACGTCCTTGGTAAGTTCGCCGAGCAATGACAATTTTTTTAAAACTTGTTCCAATAAAGAATCAGCCGTAGGCTCAGCTTTAGTTGACCAAATTTTGTAATAGTTGTAAACTGACCGCCATTCTGGGAAATCACCGGGGACTTGACGCCATTGGCAACCGGTTTTCAAGACATATAGGACCGCACAGAAGACCTCGTAGAGGTCATATTTTCGAGGCTTAGTTCGCTTACGAAAATTTTCTAAAGCTGGTCGAATTAATTCAAATTGTTGCCGAGTAATATTGCTGGGATAATTTTTCATAGCTTAAACTCGCTTTTTACATAGAAGTATATCAAAAATCATAGATCTTGGACAGCTTCTAAAACTAAATCTATTTGGTTTGGCATCGAGGGCAACAAGCGCAAAGCTATTAGCGATCACCTAACGACCATTTTCTCAAACAATAATGCCCAAATGTGCCGTAAAGGTAGACTCCAAAGTTATGGTTTTGACACAAATCCTCAAGTCCAGTTTCCCGTGTTTACTAGGCCATGTGAAGATGCGCCGACAACCGCTATTAGACAAGGGTGCGCTTTTACCCCCCATTGTGCGATAACTAACAGCTTTAAACGCATCATCCAGCATAAAGGCGACAACAAATTTACTGGGTTTTAGGGCATACCAACTAAGCCTAATTAGAGCTGATCTTGGTTATTAGGCATAGGCAGGAGTATTAGAATTTTCAGGATAGTTTGCTGGGTCATAATGCAATTCCTGAAGGAATTTATCACCGCATTCTTCAAAATAGTTTTTCAGGGAAACCATGATGTACTTCTCAACCCCGACCGGATTAGCCGTTTTTTTGTTGGCGGTGAATAGAATGCGGCGCAAGTTTTCAGCTAGACTGTCGCGCATGTCGGTGTTTTGTTCGAGTGACAAAGCGAGGCCAATATCCTTCACTTCACGATGATTCTTGTAGACGGCTTTTTTAGCTTTATAGATTAGGCCGCCGTAATTGTATAGTTTATCAGCATTGCCAAAGGAGAGGGCCTTCATAATCGAGACGGCTTGTTCTGGTAATCCCCCCTGGTGGATGAGTTGATCGGCAATGATATTGATTGCCATATCGTTAAGCACTGGTTGCTGGCTGGTTTTCGGTTGTTTTGAAGTTGGCTGGCCGTTAGTTTCCCCTGGTTGCGGAGTGTTAGCTACGGTTTGGGGTCCTGACTTTGGTGAGCTTGTGAAAATCGCGCTATTTAGTCCATTTTGTGTATTATCTGTATTAATTGTTTTATATGTCAAAGTATGATTAAAAGTCTGATTTGGTAGAAATTTTTTCCAGCCCCCCCAGCAAAATTTTCTAGGGGTGTACCAGAATGGGGAACTTGCTGTGGCAAACCGTGGAATGAAAATGCGGTAAGTAGAATTGGTTGGCGTGTTGTAGCGAGTAATCCACTGTTCATCGGCTAATTCGGCCATGTAGTTAGCGACTGTCCGGACAGAAACGTTGATATCCCGAGCCATCTGCTCATTGGAGTAGATGATAAAAAACGCTTTTTTATCTTTGTCAAAATAATCGAGGGGCCGTTTAATGGACGATTCCATGCGATCATATAAATGATTGATGATGGAGCACTTGGTTGGGTTAAAGCCCTTTTTTTCAAAAAAGTTAAATTGGCGAATAAATTGTTTAGTTCCCTTGATGGTATGCATGATTAAGATCTCCTATCAAAAAAGAGCGACAAGGTTACTTTCCTTGCAGCTCTTTTTTAACTGATTAATCATCATGGATCATGATTAAATCGGGATTCCTAAGGGGTATGTATAGAAATCGTCATCAAAATATGGTATACTTTTGTTGTTGAAATGCCGGGTGTGTCTAACACCCACAAAACAATACGAAAAGTATTCTCAATATTTTTGACTGAACGTTAAAAAGGTCGTGCAAGAAGGGAAGGTTCTTGTGTGGCTGCATGAATGGTAAGGCAATACCATGCACGCAACGTTCTCTTTTTTTATCTTTATTTTTATGGGTTCGCAACTTTGCGTTCCCTTTTTTTATTTACAAGCATATTGTACCTGACGCCAGTTGGTGTGTAAAGCCTAAATTAAGCGTTATTGGTGTCTATAAACATTCGCAAAAGTTCACTTGTATAACAAGTAAATAATATTTACAAGTAAACTTTATTTACATGTAAATTTTATTTACTTGTAAATGGATGACTGCCTATATCCGCTACTATATAGCTTTTCCATATATCGTAAATAATATTTACAAGTAAACTTTATTTACAAGTAAATTTTATTTACATGTAAATAAATATAAACTTTCCTTTGAAAAAGTTGTAATTGGCCAAAATATTTTTTTGTATACAGTTGAAAACACAACTTCGAAAATGTATACTCTTGCTAAGGAGATGATTGTATGAGTGCAGACGTATTTGTTGTAGGGAATTTTAAGGGCGGCGTTGGTAAGACGAAAACCGTGACTATGCTTTCCTATATATCAGCGGTAAACAAACACAGGAGAACTTTAGTGGTTGATTTGGACCCACAGGCCAATGCTACCAGTATATTAGCGAAAACAGGTAATATAACAGATATTAGCAAGAATATTACCGATGGTTTTACGAACGGTGATCTTACTAATCAGATCACTCCGATTATTCCTAATCTTGATTTAATTGCGTCTAATACACAATTTAGTCGTTTACCCAAAATGTTATTACAGTCTTTTCCTGACGATGATAAAAGACAGGTTACATATCTGAGACAATTGTTAAAACCATTGCGAGAACAATATGAAGCCATCTACCTAGATGTGCCACCAACCATTAGCGATTTTTCGGATAATGCAATGATGGCATCAGACTACTGTATTATAATTTTACAAACGCAGGAACTGAGCTTTGATGGTGCAAAAACTTACATTAACTACATGCAATATCTGATTGATAATTACGGAGCCGAATTGGACATTGTTGGAATACTGCCGTGCATGTTACGTGCTGGTGGGCGTGTTGATAAGAAAGTACTTTCAGATGCACGCCAAGAGTTTGGGAATAACGTCTTGAATACAATAGTTACTTATCAAGAACGACTTAAAGCATATGATGCTGAAGGTATATCAATGGGTAAAATTTATACTGGTCAGAACGATCAGTGGGATCAACGTGCACATAAAGTATTCGAAAATGTTTTAGACGAAATTGATCTTCATAAATTAGCACTACAAGAGGAAGAAGGTTAAAAAATGGACGATAGTCAAAAGAAAAAATTGCCACAAATTAAGCCGGTACTCGAGCATCCTCAATCTTCTCTTAAAAGTAAGGCTGTTAATATTAAAGGGCAAAACAGTTTTGGGCCAATTACTGGTATGCAGACTCAATCAAAGCAACCCGACAAAAAGAAAAAAAAAGCTATGACAGTACAACGTGTTTCTAAAGAAAGCGTTGAGAAACTACGTGTTTTGTCGTATTTTCTTCCACCAGAGGAGGCCCATGAAAAGAAAACTTTCGATTCTCTTCTTAACCGTTTAATTCAGACATACACTGAAACGTCCATGAATAATCGACAAAAAGATATGTATAATACTCTACTTGAAAAAGAGCGAGAGCAGTAAATTTAGCCAGCACAACCGATACTTTTTTTGTGCTTTATGTTATACAAGTAAATAATATTTACAAGTAAACTGAATTTACTTGTAAATATTATTTACTTGTATAACATATGCTAGGTTTCCTTGAAGGATAAATTTATGATCTATTGTTATCTACAGTGACTTCGATCCAATCTATCTGTTCATTGTTTGTTAATATCAAGAGATCCGATCAGTAGCTATCAATAACTTGATCCGTTTCTAATTAGTCAAAGTAAAATTAGCGATCCTATGGATTGAAGTCAATATTTGAGACAGGTTTTAAGAGACATTCAGAACCGCGTTTACCTTCCACAGCTCAAATAAATCATTAATCGTGATTAATAACTTATTTGAACCATGGAAAGCATTAAATCAGGCGGCCATTTGGCTCGTAAGTGTTGCGATTTCAACTTGTAAGGGGGTCTGGTAGCCCAGTGAACTATGAATTCTCTTCCTATTGTAGAAAGCATGCACATATTCAAAAAGGACAGCAGCGGCAGTTTCATAATTCTCAAAGACCGGCACTGGATAAACACATTCCTTTTTGAGGAAAGCATGAAAAGATTCCATTGGTGCATTATTGTATGGACACCCCTTACGGCTGTAAGAGTGGCGGATATGTAGTTCTGTTAACCGTTGGTTGTAATCATCGCTGGTGTACTGTGATCCTAAGTCGGTGTGGATAATCAGGTCCCCAGTAATGGTTCGATTTTTAACCGCGCTTTCCAGGGTCTTTAAGACTAAATTAGTATCCATCTTTTTTGAGAATGAATAGCCGATAATTCGTCTTGAGTGCAGATCCATGATGGTTGATAAGTAACACCAGCCATTACGCTTCGTTTGAATATAGGTCATATCAGCGGTCCATTTTTGATTTAAACCAGTGGTCGAGAAATCCTGCTTAAGCAAGTTGGGACGCTGTTCAACCTTGGTTTTGGAAGCCGAAGCCGCTTTCCATTTATTGACGGTAACGGAGTGGATATCCAGTTCCTTCATGAGCCGGGAAATCCGTCTTGGGCTGCACCGAAGCTGCAGTGGTTGAAGTTCCAGATTCAATTCATGGTGGATCTTCATAACGCCGTATCGCTACTTAAATTCCGCAAAGATCCGCAGAATCCGTTGTTTCAAGTCCGCATCTTCGGCCCGGCGTTTTGAAGGCTTTGGGGATCGATAACGATAATACTGAGCTCTGGAAACACCGAGGATTCGGCACATCTTAGTTACCTGGTGGTGATGGCTTTCTTGGTGAATGTAATCAAAAATATTGGTTACTTCTGCGCAAGGAAGCCCAGGGCTTTTTTTAGGATTTCGTTCTCCTCAGACAGGGAAGCCAGCCGCTTTTCCATCGCTTTAATTTCGTCTGGCGATTTACCGGATTGAGTTTTGGCTTAGCCCTGGATCCACTTATGAACGGTTGAATAGCCAATGCCATATTCTCTGGCCAGTTGGGCGGCTGATTCGCCTTGTTTATATAGGTTGATGATGTTTTGTTTGAATTCTTTGTCGTAACGAGTTGGCATGTAAAAATTCCTTCCTTTTGAGAGACGATTTATTCATTATACCCTCTCTTAAAAGTTGTCTCAGGAATCAGCTTACATCCAGTTTAACCAGACTATTTTAAATATGCCAATACTGAATATTCTTTTGCCAACGTTGCCGCTTAATTCGCCCTAATTGGCGTCGAATCCGCCAATTGGTAATTTTCTGCCAAAGGGGACTGTGATAAGCCGTTTGATGATAAAATTGACGTTGCCAATAGGTAATGTCTTTGCTAATTTGTTGTTGACTCCACCAAACATAATTATGAGTCAAATATCTGGTAACTTGGACATACGGACGTTCGGTCCAGTAGGCTGCTCCCATCAATTGACCTCGCGTAATTGGCAGGCCTCTGGTTTTAAACCAAGCCATTTTATAAATCTTCTGAATCTTGCCAACTCCCATCGGTGGTTGTTGCTTATCAGTGTAGGGGGCCAAAGGAACGACAATCAATGCTTGTAAAATTTGCTGGGGGTGCGCCGTTTGGTTTAAGGCCAATTGTAAATCATTAGAAAAGCGATAGGTACGCTGTTTAGTTGTCAATTGGATCTTGGCACACCAGAGCTTAGTCATGTTAAACCACCTTCATTTAATTTCAGAGTATGCCACATGATGGGCAAAATTGGCAACTTTTGTCTTATCTGGATCTTTACGAGCTTCTTTATCAATTAGCTGCTTTAATTTGGCCTTCCGCTCGATACTTTTCGATCCGATAGAGGGTAACTGGGGCAATCCCCAACATCCGCGCGATCTGACGTTTGGTTAATTCTTCTCCCTGTTCCCGTCGCGTTAGCAAACGACAGGCTTCTTTATAAATATAACGTTTCTGTCGATTCGGTGAATGTGGTCCATATTCACGGACCTTACCATGATATTTTCCTTGCCGTTTAGCAATTTCAATCCCTTGTCGCTGTCTTACTTTGATTGTCTCACGTTCTTCTTGGGCCATATACTTATAAAGCTCAATAATGATATTGGTAATCAAGTTACGTAAGTTAGGATCTTCAATACTATTAAAGCTCGGTAAATTTAAAATGTTTAAGGTGGCCCCCTTATGGCGAATGGCTTCCATAATTTCTGTTAAATCGGCTGAATTTCTACCTAACCGATCTAAACTTAAGACAATTACCTCATCATCGTCACGAAGATAATTCAGCATGGCTTGAAGTTGTGGGCGGGCAGCATTTTTTCCAGAAAGTTTCTCTTGAAAAAGTTTTGTTACTCCAGCTGCTTGTAGTTGTTCAATTTGCCGGGCTAGATTTTGCTCACGAGTACTAACACGTGCGTAACCAATTTTTGACATTTTCAGAACGCCTCCGGAACACTTATATGTAACTAATGATAATCCAACTTTCGGCTGAATACAATAGGGTAGGCCCTAGCTAAACAACTTGATATCAATATACGCAAAAAGCCCGCCCATAGGGTGATGAGCAGGCCAATTACGCATATTTTACCGAGATAAATTTTGTACACTTAGGTGTACGATGTATATTATAAGCGGCTTGGTTAATCAATAAAATCTCTTCCGTTGAGAAGAGACTTTATCCGTTAACAATATTTTCGGCAAAGTAGCTTAATTGAAGTTACCTCCTTAAGTTTATCTTGGTAAATAAAAAAGCAAAAAATATTTTACGTAGTTTTTTAGGAGGCCTTAGCTGATTAACTCTAAGTTGGTTATTAACAGAATGGAGGAATTTTATGGCATCAACTCATCATATCGAAACCGTTATTAACGGCCATCATGTGAATAAGAATCATTATTTTAGTCTTAAAAGTTATCAATGGCGGGTTCGCCATCACAAAACCATGGGGAAAAAGAATCTTGCGATTGGTCAATTAGCTTGGGTAGAAGTGACTGGCCAGGTTAAACCGGTTTTAGTGATCATTACCGGGATTCACAAGTTAACCGAGGCTGCTGATCGCCAAGTCGCACGACAATTAAAGACCGTCAAGACGATTACAACTAACTCAGTTAAAGATTTGGACGCCATCACTCAGAATAACTTTGAGCAATACTTGGCCACCCACCCCCAGGGAGACCCTTTTTATCAACCTCAGCAATAAAGCAATCGCTAAAATTATTAGCTAGTTGGAGCAAGGAAAGTCATTGCTGACTATATCATGTGATTCACAATGAAAAAGGCCTTTTTCTTATTGTGAATTATTTGCTTGCGAAGTATAATGTAAGCGGATACAAAAAAGAAAATGGAGGCGCTTATTATGGCAGAAAAAGTAGCGTTGGTTACAGGCGGCGGTCAAGGAATTGGTGAAGCAATTGCAACACGGTTACACGAAGATGGCTTTAAGGTAGCAGTTGCGGATTTGAATATCGATAATGCAAATAAGGTAGCCGCTAAATTATCGCCGGATGGCAGTCAGGCCATTGGCGCTAAGGTAGATGTTGCAGATCGTGATTCTGTCTTTTCTGCTGTTAATGAAACTGTGGATAAATTGGGCGGCTTTGACGTGATTGTCAATAATGCAGGCCTTGGACCAACCACACCTTTGGATACCATTACACCGGATCAATTCCGACTCGTATACGGCGTTAACGTTGGTGGCGTTCTCTGGGGTGCTCAGGCCGCTCATCAAGCCTTCAAGAAATTAGGACACGGCGGTAAGATTATCAATGCAACTTCACAAGCCGGTGTTGTTGGGAATCCTAACCTGGCCCTTTATTCAGGAACCAAATTTGCAGTTCGTGGGATCACTCAAGTGCTTGCTCGTGATTTGGCTGAAGAAGGTATTACGGCCAATGCTTATGCACCAGGTATTGTTAAGACACCGATGATGTTTGATATTGCACATCAAGTTGGTAAGAATGCCGGTAAAGACGATGAGTGGGGCATGCAACAATTCGCAAAAGATATTGCTTTGAAACGGTTATCAGAGCCCGAAGATGTGGCCGCTGCCGTCTCATTCCTGGCTGGTAAAGATTCTAATTATATTACCGGCCAGACAATCATTGTTGATGGCGGCATGCAGTTCCATTAATTAACTAAAGGGTTGTTTAAATCATAATTTGTCATGGCTTTTGTTAAGGACCCAGACCGATGATTATCGGCCTGGGTCCTTTTGTAATGCTGAGATTTAGCCCTAAAATGGTTTCTTCGCCATTTTAGCCAGTTAACATATAAAGATATACTTAAATTGGTTTAAACCCGCTGAAAAACCGTAAATTTAGCCAATAATAAGCCAAGAACGAGTTAGTCGGAGAGCGTAAAATATCTTGTGTAAATGCATAAAAGATTTCTGAATTGTATAGAAATAGGGAATGCCTTCCCTTATGATATTTAGTAACCACAGAAAACATCACAGGAGGCATTCCCCATGAATGAACTTACCACAGAAATTATCGCTGCACTAGCCCAAAAGCAAGATTTGGACGAAGTTTTTCGTCACCCCCTCGAAATTGCGATTAACCAGCTGCTTCAAACCGAATTGGCAGAGTTTTTGGGTTACGAACGCTACTCATACGCTGGGATTAACACTGGTAATAACCGCAACGGCAGTTATGAGCGCTCGTTTGATACGAAGTACGGCCAACTTAACTTAACCATTCCTCGAGATCGCAATGGCCGGTTTGAAAATCATACCTTGCCAGCCTACGGTCGGCACAGTGATAATTTAGAAACAACGGTCATTCAGTTGTATACCAAGGGAATTACCACTGCTGAAATTGCCGAACTCATTGAGAAAATGTACGGTGCTCACTACTCCAAAGCCACGGTTTCCAACATGACTAAAGCCGTCAATGAACAGGTTCAAGCTTTCCAGCAACGTCGACTGGCTTCACAATATGCGGCCATCTTCTTAGATCCCACTTACTTGCCGTTAAAGCGGGATACCGTTCAAAAAGAAGCCGTTCATATTGCGATTGGCATTCGTCCAGATGGTACGAAAGAAGTGCTGAACTACCAAGTGGCGCCAACGGAATCGACTGGAATCTGGACTGAACTGCTGGGAACCTTGATCAAGCAGGGCGTTAAAGATGTGCTGTTGTTTGTGGCCGATGGGTTAGTTGGTTTGGATGAAGGCTTGAATCGGCATTTCCCTAAAGCCAAACGACAACGTTGCCTGGTTCATGTTGGGCGGAATCTGATGAACAAAGTTCGCGTAAAAGACCGCAAGGCCGTGATCAGTGACTTTAAACAAGTTCATCGGGCCGCCAACCGTGAAGCAGCCGAACTGAAACTGAATGAGTTCGCCAACAACTGGCATCAGACCTATCCCAAATTAATCAAAGATCTGCTTAAAATGCCGAATTTACTCACTTTCATGGACTTTCCACCAGCTATCCGGCAATCACTATACTCCACTAACCTGATTGAGAACTTTAATAAGCATCTCAAGCGCACCACCCACCACAAAGAACAATTTCCAACGGAAGATTCACTGGATCGCTTCCTGGTTTCTCAGTTTAATGTTTATAACGAGAAGTCTCTGAAGCGGATCCACCGAGGGTTCAAAGGACTCCAGGACACCTTGGAAGCATCATTTATTTAAGTTAGATACATATTATATGTACGAAGGCATTTCATTTACACAAGATTCTTGACGCTACCTGTTTTGTATGCTTCCAAAATATTTGGGAATCCCCAACCTTTCACGACTGCAATTGGCTCAGCAGACATCAGCAGTATTCGATTACTAAATGGTGCAAAAGGTGTTGGCATTTCTGTCTCTGAGAATCTATCAATTGTGATCATCGATTGGACAGAATTAACCCAATTAGCACGTCCTATTTTAGCACCTGTGCAGTAAAAATTTACACAGATGGATGAATTAGCTATTACGGCTCTCGTTGATCACATACAACAACGCATACCGTAACTTTTACCGATATCACACTCAAGCAGGGCAATACGGTGGCAAATGTTAATTAAAACAACAAAAGAGTGTCAGTGTTTTTATGTACTGACACTCTTTTTAGTTATCTATTGCATTTTAGCTTCAATATTTGGTAGATTGTAAAATTAATCCGAACGCTGTTCGGGCAAAAAAGATCAGCTTCCTTTAAAATGGTGTTTACCACAAACCCATCTTTTAGGAGCTGATCTTTTGTCTAGTATAACCTATTCCGAACGAATTAAAATCGAAACCTTTTGTGAACTAGGGCTGTCCAATATCCAAATGGGCGTTCGGCTGAACCGATCACCGTCAACAATTTCTTATGAATTATCTCGATGTCAACCTTATCAGGCTGAATTAGCACAAACAGATGCCGAATACAAGCGATCACGATGTGGTCGGAAAACTAAGCTGAGCGATGAGTTAAAGCAAAAAATTCTCAACCATTTACGTCTAAGCTGGTCACCAGGAATGATTGCTCACGAATTTAAACTAGCTACTAAATCTATTTATAATTGGCTAAATCAGGGGAGAATTGATTTCTCCTTGAATGATCTACCTGAACATGGCGTACGCCAACGGCGTAACGTTGACCAACGATCCAAATATAATCAATCTTTGGGGCGATCAATTGAACAGCGTCCCATGATGATTAATCAACGTAATCGCATCGGCGATTTTGAACTAGATACAGTCGTTGGTCCTCGTGGGCATAGTAAGGCAGTTTTATTAACTTTAATCGATCGCAAATCACGGTTCCTTTGGGCATACCGGTTAAAAGATCGGACGACAGCGACTGTTAATGAAGCACTAACTAAGTTCCTAACCACTTTTAATGGTCCGGTGCACAGCTTTACTGTGGACCGTGGCACTGAGTTTAGTGGGCTAGTATCACTTGAATCACAATATGGTATTAAGACCTATTACTGCCATGCTTATACGCCAGCTGAGCGCGGCAGTAATGAACGATTTAATCGGAACTTACGCTATTTTTATCCTAAGGGGACTTATTTTGAGCACATTAGTGCTCAAGGCTTGAAAACCACCTTACTCGAAATTAATCAGAGACCACTTAAAATACTTGACTGGCAAACACCTTATCAGGTCATGCTGACCAATTTGTCAAAAAATTCGGATTAAATTTGCAATCTACCATTTGCTAATGTCACTTCTGAAGTAGACTCAAAATTCAGATCCGCTCCTGACAACACATCTGAAATACCAACTGCTAGTGATGTTTCACCTGCGCCATTGATTGAGGAAATTCCAGCAGCTGAATCTTCCAATCCAATGACATTTTCTGGATCTAAATGTAAGACTTCCGCAGCACGAACGAAGATTTCAGGATCAGGTTTTCCCTTTGTCAAAGTGGCGGGATCAACAATGTCAACAAAATACTCAGTTAATCCCAAATGATCTAGAATCATTGGTGCATTTTTAGAGGCTGAAGCTACCGACATTTTATAGCCGGCTGCCATAGCTGATTGAATGAAATCTTTCATGCCAGGTAAAACATCATCTTCCGTCAATGTTGAAATGAGTTGTTGATAATTATGATTTTTCTTTTCTGCTAATGCTTCTTTATCTGCTTGAGAAAAATCATCGGCATGATCCCCAGCATCCAAAATCATTTGCAAGGAAGCCATGCGACTGATGCCCTTCAAACCTTCAGCCAATTCTGGTGTCCAAGTTGTGCCAACCTCATCAGCTGTTTGATGCCAAGCTTCACCATGAAAGCGCGCCGTGTCAGCAATAACGCCATCTAAATCAAAGGCAAAACCTTTAATATCTGAAAATTTAGCCATTTTTATTTATCCTCGCTTTTTTTAATTTGGTAAGTTACAGTATATGTTTTTGTTTCATTTGCTGGCAAAACAATATCACCAAAGCCTTCATGATTAACCGCATCAGGCAAGGTCTGCATCTCAATAGCAAGCGCTGTTTTAATGTCACTGCTATCGTCAGGATTGGCAGTGAATACAACCACACCATTGCGATCTGAATCCACTGTCAAGGTCAAACTTTCATCGGGTGAAGTTAGTCCTACTCCCTCCCCTTGACGGCTGGGATCTAATACCCAAGCATCATCGTAATGCTCTTGTCCCAAGGCATGCAAATGCGCAAAATCAAATTTTGTATTTTGATTATCAATCACGTTACCGGTTGGAATCATGTGATTATCAACTTCAAGATGTTGACGTGATGCAATTTGTAATTTATGCTGACTGATATCTTGATCCTTACCAACTAAATTAAAGTAGACATGCGTCATTGGATTGAACAATGTATTCTCGGTTGAAACGCCACTAAATATAATGTCTAAACGATCTTCATCGTCCAATCGATAGGTCACTTGGGCAGCTAATTGTCCGGCGAATTCATCATCAAAAGTACGTGTGAAATTAATTTCCGCCGCTGTACCCAAATTTCTTGCTTCACCGTGCCAATTAACCGCATCAAAGCCATTAATGCCAGAGTGTAAAACATTGCCATGATCATTTGGCGTTAATGTAAAATGTGCCCCATTAATATCATAATCAGTTTTTGATAGACGACCACCAACACGACCAATTGTATTTCCAAAATGGAATGGATTATCTAAATACGCGGCTAAATCATCAAATTGGACTAACAATTCTTGTTTGACACCATCACGTTCAACGGAAAACGATTGCCAAGTTGCCCCGTATGAAATTGCAGTAATCTGTGTGTGCTTGATATTTTCTAGGGTAAACGCCGTCACGACTTTTCCGTCAGGTAATTGCCCAAAATCCTTCTCTACTACTTTCATGATATCCTTTCCTGCTATACAGCAAATGAGCGATTCCTCGCTCATCATCATGCTTATTACTTACTCAATTCAACAGGCTTACCGGCAACATCAATCGTAATTGGTTCGCCATCAATTAACTTGAAGTGGGAACCATCCTGATCAACGTCGACTTCAATTAAACGATCACGGAAGACTTGTCTAAATGAATAGTGTGACCATTTCTTCGGCAGGAATGGTGCGTAATGCAACTTGCCGTCGCGAACCCGCATCCCAGCGAATCCTTGGACCACCGCAATCCAGCCGCCGGTCATCGCCGTAATGTGCAGGCCATCAACGGTATCGTTGTTGTAGTTGTCCAGATCAAGTCGTGCTGTTCGTTCATAAAGTTCAACCGCTTTGTCTTCATAGTGAAGGTCGGCTGCCAATACAGAATAAATCGCCGGTGACAGACTTGACTCATGGACCGTGTATTGTTCATAGAAGTCAAAGTTGGACTTTTTCTGTTCTGGTGTGAAATCATCAATGAAGTCCCAGATTCCTTGCAGCACATCACCCTGCTTAATGTAAGGTGACCGCAAAATCTTGTCCCATGACCAGTTCTGGTTCAATGGTAATTGATCGGCAGGAATTTCTGAAACTGGCTTGAGGTCTTTGTCGAGGAAGCCGTCGTGTTGAACAAAGATGTTGAGATCCTTGTCATAAGGCAGATACATATTGTCGACAATGTCTTGCCAATGTTTCTTCTCATCTTCACTGACATTCAATTGTTTAGCTTGTTCAGGAGAAACTTCTTTGAGAATTTCCAAGGTGTATTTTAACGTCCACTGAGCCAGCAGATTGGTATACCAGTTGTTGTCAACGTTGTTCTCATACTCGTCGGGGCCAGTCACACCATGAATCATGTAATTCTGGTTCCGTTGACTGTAGTGAACCCGATCGGCCCAGAAACGTGAAATCTCGGTCAGGACTTTTGAGCCTTCGTTAAGGACATATGATTTGTCGCCGGTGTAGCGGGTGTAATTATAGATGGCAAAGGCGATATCACCATTTCGATGAATTTCTTCAAAGGTAATTTCCCATTCATTATGACACTCGATTCCGTCAAAAGTCACCATTGGGAACAAGGCGCCCTTCAACCCCTGTTGCTTGGCGTTATGGTACGCACCGTCCAACTGCTTGTAACGATACATCAAGAGGTTGCGGGTTACCTTAGGATCGGTAATTCCCAGGTAGACAGGCACCGCAAAGGCCTCGGTATCCCAGTAGGTAGCACCACCGTACTTCTCACCAGTGAAGCCTTTAGGGCCGATGTTCAAGCGTGAATCCTCACCATAGTAGGTGGAGAAGAGTTCGAACAAGTTGAAACGGATTCCCTGTTGGGCTTCGGTGTCACCATCAATGACGATGTCAGATTTGTTCCAGCGATCGGCCCAGACCTGCTCATGAGCTTCAAGCAGTTCATCGTATGACTGGCCGGCAACCTTGTCGCTTAATTGATGCATGGCGTCAGTTAAAGCAGCTTGAGTATCATAATCTCTGGAAGTCACAATGATCACGCGCTTTTCAAGTTGAGCAGATTCATTGGGTGCCAAGACACCGGTGAATTCGTTGACAACTTCTTTTTCACTGGGTTGAGCCACTTTGTCAGCAGTCAAATCCGTGACGTTACGCATTTCCATTCCGGAAGTGAACCGGGGTGTCCCAAACGGGTTCGGGGTTGTTTCGGCAAGGACATTGCCTGAATCAGTCCCCTGTTTAGTTGAGAGAACCTCCCAGAACCGTTCGTCGTAGTTGGCGTCCTCGTTCTTAACGTCACCGTCGATAGCGGAATCAATCACCAGATCCACTTTATTTGAGCCGACGTTTTGAACGCGCACCCGCTGAACGGACAATTCCGGCTGGGCAACGCTCAAGAAACGAACAAATTCGACTGCCACCTTGGCATCACCTTTGGTAACCGTAAACGAGCGGGTTAACAAGGCTTTTTTCATATCAAGATTGAGTTCGAAATCACTGAACTGGTCTTTGGCCAGGTCGATGGCTTCACCATTAATTTTAATGTGCATCTTGATGAAATTAACCGCGTTAACAACTTTCCCAAAGTAATCGGGATAACCGTTCTTCCACCAGCCAACTCGGGTCTTGTCCGGATACCAGACACCACCAAGATAGATGCCGTTTAAGGTGTCGCCACTGTAATCTTCCTCGAAGAATCCGCGCATCCCCATATAACCATTTCCTAGGCTGGTCATGGATTCTTGAAGCCGTTTGTCTTCTGGCTTGAAGTCATGAGTCACAATGTTCCAAGGCGTCACTTCAAAAGTTCTTTTCATAAATAAACGTCCTTTCTATGCTTTGTAAGTTTCTTTGATAAATCCAACTGAGGCTGCACCCAGGGCCATGATGATGCCGGCCAACAATAACATATTTGGCTGAGCGTTACCCAATAATGGGAATAAGCCAAAGCTGGCAAGTGAGGCAACAATTTGTGGCAGGCAAATTGAACCGTTGAACAGTCCAAGATAAGTCCCCATATGTTCACCAGACAGGGCGTTGGTAACCATCGTTAATGGATAAGTGTTCATCGATGCCCATGCCATTCCGACTAGGATAAATGATAGGATCAAAATGTATTGGGTGTGAATGAAGAATACTGAGATGAAGCCAACTGCACCAAGGGCCAAGCTGATTGAGTAGCCCAACTTGTGATGGTTATTTGGCATTTTAGCCAAAACGTATGACCAGGCAACGGCAGCAATTGATTGAACGGCTGCTAAAACACCGTACCAGTTACCGGCAGCTTGGTAGCCTGCGGAAGCGGCGTTGGTGGTGTTCCAAACGTTGCTGGCAATCGCACCGGCAGAGTATGTCCAGAGATATTGGAAGGCCATCCAGCAGAAGAATTGAACCAATGTCGTCGTCCAAAATACTTTCGGTGCCTTCTTAAGCAATGTCCACCAGTTACCACCGGTTGAGTTAGCCTCTTCAGTAATACCGTGATATTTGGCGTAAGTCTTGGGATCATATTCATGAACTTTGAAGATGGTCAGCAAACTTGTCAGTAACAGAATTGCCGCACCAACATAGAAGGAAATCACAACTGATTGTGGAACGACACCTTTTTTAGCGGTATTGGCGACGCCGAATGCCGTAAAGATAAATGGGAAGATGGCTGCGATGACCGCACCACCATTTGACAGGAAACTTTGAATGCCGTATGCATAACTCTTTTGGTCATCATTGACCATATCGCCGATCATCATCTTGAATGGCTGCATGGCAATGTTAGACGACACATCCAGCAGGGCAACAGTGACTGCCCCGAATACCAATGCCGTAATTGATGCGTACCCGAAGCCAAAACTCCCCGAATTAGGCAACAGACACATCACGATGATGGCAATCAAGGTTCCTAATGCCAAGTATGGCAATCGACGGCCGCCCAACTTGGGTGCCCAAGTTCGATCTGAATAATAACCGATAATTGGTTGAACGATTAAGCCTGCAAGAGGTGGCAAAATAAAGAACCAGCCCAACTTATTGGGATCCGCTCCAATCGTTTGAAAAATTCGACTCATTTGTGAGCTTTGCAGGGTAAAAGCAATCTGCACACCGAAGAAGCCAAAGTTGATCATCCAAATGGTACTGGCGGGAAGTTTGGGCAAACCAAACTTCTTGGTTGCAGCTGCGCTACTTTGTTCATCCATTTCATATTCCTCCAATTCAAAATATCGTATTAATAATAGCGTTTGCATTTTGTATTATGGCACCTTTTGGCAGAAGTTGCAAACGGTTGCATGAAATTAATTGAGCATTTTCAAAATTTAAGGCTTGAATTGTCAAATTAAGTGCAACACTACATTAAAGAATATTTCATAAGGCGTTTTCCATCCGAGACATTTACGGGGACGATTATTCATTTGTTCTGCATATGCTTGTATCCGGCGGTCAGTAATTGAATCAAGGTCAGTTCCTTTTGGCAAATATTCGCGAAGCAAGCCGTTAGTATTTTCGTTAGTTCCTCGTTGCCAAGGAGAGTGAGGATCGGGAAAGTAGAAGGGCGTACCAAACTTATCAGTTAAACATTGAACTTTGGCAAACTCTTTACCCCTATCCGGGGTAATCGTTAACGATCTACCAGGCCATAGCTTCATTAAGTCGCTCAAAGTATCCGTGACTGCTTCTGAAGTTCTTTTAGCAGCCTTACCAATAAGCAGGTAACGAGATTTTCGATCAACCAATGTAACGACACAAGCCTTTCCGCTTTTGCCTAACACGGTATCACCTTCCCAGTGACCAATTTCTACACGGTTGTCAGCTTCTCGCGGACGATCATGAATCTTGTTGGGGATTGGAATCTTGCCTCGCTTTTCTTGATAAGCTTTATTGTGGCGAGACTTGCCGTGATGCCTTAGATGGCGCACGGCACTAGAGCTGCCAGATTTAAACAAATTATCAAATAAGCCATTGAAAATCCCACGGTAAATAGTCGTGGTACTGATCTGCACCGGATACTTTTCGACTGCCAAGCGATTCGATATTTCCTCCGGAGACCAAAGGTCTTCGCAGAAGTGTTCTCTCACCACTTCAACCACCTGAGGATTACTCAAAAGAGAGACTCTGCCACAGTTGCCTTTGCGCTGTTTGTACTTCTCCTGAGCCTTCGAAGGTGAATAGGATTTACCAGTAGAATTACGGCTTAATTCTCGAGAAATGGTTGAGTAACTTTTCTTGATATGGCTGGCAATCTCACGAAGTGAGTTTCCATGATTCCTCATTAAAAAGATA